>NZ_CP013201.1 GCF_001445575.1 Arthrobacter alpinus
GCTACAGTCATTTCGCAGCTACCCATTGAAGAATTTGGGGCGTGGGTTTGGCCTGCACCCGGGCACTGCTGTGGGTAGAAGCCGGCTTGCCGAGAATTCAGGAGCTATTGACTGGCGCCGAGGAACGTCTCGCTGCCGAAAATGGCAAGGGTCCGGACACGACAGAAAGTTGGGACGAACACTTCTGAACTTGGCCCGTTTCGAATATCAGATCCACCTGGGCGAGTTCACTGCCGTCATCCCGGAGTTGGAGGCGGCAACGAATGAGGGCGACGCCGCGTATCGTCTCAATTGCGCGTGCCTGCTGGTTCCTGCCCTAGCAGCAGTTGGCCGTGAGTTGGATGCGATTGCGCTGGCCAACGCATCGAGACGGACGCTGCAGCCCTTGGCGTGACTCCACTTTTCAGTGATTACGCTCGCAACGGAAAGGCGATCGCCCAGATTGGAGCGGGCAGTGGATCGACTGCGTTGCGATGCTTCAGGATGAAATTGGAGGCTTGCACCGCCCCGTTCCTTACCGCGGCGGTTTGATCGAGCTCAACCTTGGCTTGGCACATGCATTTGCCGGACGTGGGGCCGAGGCAGTGCAGGTGCTCATGTCTGCGGCGGCCAGCTTGAAGCCCGGAATAGTGACCATGCTCTGGGCTTATGCTGCGCTGGCCTTCTGTCACGCCCAAGTCAACAATGAACAGGGCAAGGGCTGGAACTGGCCGAATCCGTCCTTGGCCAACCTTGTGGACCAACCAAGCCATGCTCAATTCTTCACGCACCTGGCGCTGCGCTGGCTCGATGACCCGCGGGCAACGGAACAAATGCATCTCTCAGCCTCGTTGACATTGACAAGGGACGGTTTGCCATGGCCTCCATGTCACTTTTCGCCGCAACCATCCAGGCGACCGACAAGGATTACGCGCTGTTGGAGGATGTTTCCCTACGCCGTCAAGGCCCCATGGCAACGCTGAATGTATTACTGGCACGCAGTTGCCGGACTAAAGATGCCGAAAAGGCGCTGGAAGCTGCGCACATTGCTGAGACATTGAAGCTCGACGCCGTCGAATCCCGATGTGCGGTTCTCGCCTTGGACTTCGCGAGGGACGCGGGACGAAACTCCTTGGCCAGGCTGGCATCGCAGCGTTTGGACCGCCTCCACAAGAACCTGCCAAAACTGCCCTTCCAGCCCAAGTGCGGGGTCAAGCTCACACAGCGGGAAATTCAGGTGGCGAAGTTGGCCAAACGCGGGCTTGGCAACCGTGCCATTGCTGACAGGATCGGCGTCTCTGTCAGGACGGTGGAAGGTCATCTCTATCAGCTGTACAGCAAGCTGGGCATCACCACGAGCATGAGCTTACTGAAGACCAGGACTTCTAGGCAATGGCAGTGAATTCCGGAAACCACCGCCAGCATGATCCCCCTACGCTTGCTACGCCGTTCTGCCGCCAGGAAGAACTGGAAGAATTGACCAACCAGCTACATCGATCTGGCTGCAGTGCCATCTTCTTGAGCAGTGAAATGGGGCTGGGCACCACCTCCTTGCTGCGTGAACTGGCCAAAGCAACCTCCTCCCACGCAGCCGTGATTTCGCTGCAGGGAACGCCGTCGTTGGCATCTATACCGTTTGGAATTCTTGCTCCTTTTCTACGCCGTACTTCGAATGCGTTTGTAGAATCTCATGTTGATGCCATCAGGAAAACCCTCGCTCTTTTGGACGAGCAAGAAACAAAACTGCGGGCAGAGCTTGGCAACGATGTGGAGCTCGGCAAGCCTTTGTTGATCATCGACGATCCGGCTTCATTGACAGGGCCACAGCTGAGTAGTGGTCAACCTAGCTCAGGCGGAGAAGATCCAGGTGGTTATTGCCCACCGTGCAGGCAATGAACCCGTCAGTCCCTTGCCGCAACTTTGGACGCCGGCGTCGCTGAAAGGTTCCATTTGTGGGCCTGACGCGGGAGGACGGACACGCGTTTTGCGCCGGGTTGCTGGGTGGGACACCCACGGCAAACACCGGCTGGTACTTTTGGCACACCGCTGCCGGGAACCCGCTTCTCATCAAGCTGCTCATGGACGATGCCCTGGCTAGTGGAAAGTTGCACCTGCGAAACGGTCTGTGGGTGATGGACATTGCGTCGGTACCTGCCGGTTACCAATTACAGTCGGTGGTCAGGGAACAACTGCGTGGGCTATCAGCGGTGGCGCTGAGGACCCTAAACCTTGTGGCTTTGAGCGAACCTGTTGCAGCTGAAATAGTCAGCAAGCAGATGGGAACAGAAGCGTTGGCGGAACTTTTTGAACGCCATCTGCTCCAGGAAACCCTTGACGGAACCGCATTGCTGAGGCTGATCAACCCGGTCTACGGGGAGTTATTCGCGAACTGGTGCCACGAGCCCAGAGCCGCATGTTGACAGCCGGCTCATCAATGAGCTCAAGATGGAATCCACCACACCCGAGTCCGCCTTGCGGATGGTCATTGGACGCTGGAAAGTGGTCTTCCGGTCCCCGATGAAGACCTGTTGAAAGCTGCCATTTTTGCGTGCAAGCTCTATGAAACCGGGATGGCCTTGCGGCTCGCCGACGAGGTTACTGGTCCTCGAAACTACGGCAGGGCTCACGCCATCAAGGCGCGTGCTCGGTTCAACGTGGGGGAGTACGCGGCAGCGGCGGCACTGTGGAGAATGCTCCGGAGAGTGCCGGTAGTGTCTCAGAACTCATGTTGGTGGACTGTGCGGGCTGCCACAAAGTCGGCGCTAGGGCTTGCTGCGGACACCATCCATGGTGATGCCATCACCTTGCGCTTACACGCTGACAGACTTGCGGGCGGCGATCCGCAGAACGCTCAGGACATCCTATTGCGGGCTGGGGAGCGGGCCAACATCATTGATTTGATGGCTCATTCCAGGTCTGGCGAGTACCACCTGATGCAGCCGCACATACAAAACGTGCTCGGCAGAACTACCGGAACTGATGATGCGGATCATTTGTGCAACCGGTCCATGGCTTTGGCGCTGGATGCCGAGAGGTTGAGCGCCTTGGGCCAACCCGTCGCCGGAATGGCACGGGCCATGTCGGCCTCGCGATTGTTCAGGCCGAGGATCATGACGTGTACTTCGTGCCGGAAATGATCATCACCCGGGCTCAGGTTGCCTCGTTGACGGCGGGGCTGTGGGACGAGGCGGAGCAGCTAATGCAGTCTCTCGCCGTCGACGTCGGTAAGGCCACCATTTCCTTTGGTGGCAGTGTTGGTGTTGCCCGCGGAATGATGCTGCTGCGCCAGGGTCGCACCACTGCAGCGTTGGCGTCGCTGCTGGAGAGCTGTGATGGTCTGGCGCACAGCGATCCACAGCAGCTCTTGGGCTATTGCTCAGCAATGGCGGCGTATGCGGCCGCTAAATCGGGACGCCTCGACACTGCGCGGGAGCTGGTTCGGCAGTACTCGGAGGACACCGGTATGTTCATCGTGGTAGCCCATGAACGAGCCTTCATTGCTGCAGCGCGTGAATATTTGGACGGCGATGGGGCAGGTATTGCCGAGCTTTTCAGCTTGGCCGATGATCTCCATGCACGAGGACAATTCACAGCGGAGCTCAATGCGCTGGCTCTGCTGCTGGAGTTTGAACCGAGCCAAGCGCGACGCCGGATCCTGGCTATAGCGACACAGGTGGAGGGCCGCTGGGCTGCAGGCTGGCCTCCTTTGCCGAGGCGCTTGAGCAAAGAAGCGCTCCAGTGCTGGTGAATGTGGGCGAACAGCTTTTGGAAGCACAAATGTACCAATACGCTGGCAGGGCATTCCCGGTTGGCATCGTCCGCGTTAGCCAAGGACCGCCACTCTCTTCTGTCACATCGGGTGCGTGACGGTCTTGAACGGGTCGACGCTGCCGTTGGCGAGGTGCAGGAGTCGAGGCCCGGGTACGTGGCGGTCATCACCGACTCCAAGAACGGTTGACCGCTAGAGAGCTCGAAATCTCGCTCATGGCCGCACAGGGACTGAGCGATAAGTCCATTGCGGCTGCCCTCCATGTCTCGGTTCGAACAGTTGAAGGGCACCTGTACAGGGCCTATGCAAAGCTGGAGATTACCGACCGCAATGATCTGGTGCAGGTTCTCTCTGATTAGGAAACACCCCTCCGCTTTGGAGCACTAAGGAGCACCGGAAACCACCGTCTTGCGTTGCGCGAGATGGTGGCTTTTTTGTGCGCCAGGTATCCAGAACCAAGTACCGTGCTCCAGGGTGTGAGTACCTCTACAAGTATTCCCAGCATCATACTCAGGCAACCTGCGACTAATAGCGTAGTGGCCACTCGTGCACGCAGTGCTCGGAGGCCGTAGCTAGAGGTATCCCACCGGATATCTGTGCAGGAAGGTCTCAATGTCTAGTCCAGAGCACGCGGTGGTGCACCTTGCTGGGGGAGTTAAAGCCTGTCTCGAAGCGCACCTACGCCACGTAGTTACCTATGCTTCGCCCTCACCCCAACAAGATCTGTCCAATCTCTGTCATTGGGCTCCTTATTCGGAGCCGGCGGCGGATAAGCCTTCTGAGACCAAGGCTTTCCCCCAGCCGTCGTCGGCTCCCCTTAGTCGCTGGAACCACTGGCCGCAGCAGCGGTCAGTGGTGAGCGTTCTCGCTCTGTGCCCATTCGGAAAGGGGATGTCATGAGCATTCTCAAAAACCACTCAACGTTTTTGTCGACCGGCACCCTAGCCGGAACCGGACGGCGCCAGACGCTGAAGCCAGCGCATAGCAAACACGCAGTGTGGGACGCACGGCTGCGCCCCGCCACCACAGGCAACTTGGTGACAGGCGTCAACTGGTCTACCGCCTACGCCCGCAACATTCGTCTTACAGACTTCATCGTCACTTTGACTGTCGTGGCCGTTGCCTTCATGGGGCGGTTCATGTTCGATGGCTCCACAGCCTTGCAAGGAGCAACCATCCAATACATTCCCTTGAGCATTCTTGTGCTGCTCATGTGGAACGCGGATCTGAATTGTTCCGCACCCGCGACAAGCGAATCTTTGGTTCAGGGGCCACCGAATATAAGCGAATCATCCATTCAACCCTGCGTGCCTTTGGTCTGCTGGCCATCTTCTTGGTGGTCCTCAAATTTGACATTGCACGTGGATTCTTCGCCATAGCGTTGCCCCTGGGTGTTCTCCTTCTGCTGGTGAGTCGGTGGCTGTGGCGCAGGTGGTTGGCCAGGCGTCGAGCAGCGGGGAGCTACTTCTCTAACGCCGTGGTGATGGGTGGCACCGAAGATGCCGGCTACGTCATCTCCCAGTTGCGGTCCAACCCAGGCACCGGATACAAGGTGGCAGGCGTGGCACTGACATCCCTCACCGCTGGTACCGAACTCACGCCGCCGTGGTACCGAGTTCCCGTCTTTTCTAGCGAAGCGCAGCTTGAAAAAATACTGTCCGCAACCGGGGCAGACACAGTCATCGTTGCAGGAAACTTACCCGGTGGCCCTAGTGCTATTCAGCAGCTTGGTTGGGATTTGGGTGAACTGCATACAGAACTTGTCCTATCATCAACCTGACCAATGTGGCTGGACCCAGGGTGCACTTCCGCCCCGTGGAAGGACTGCCGCTGATGCACGTTGAGCTTCCGCAGTACTCGGGTGCCAAACATGTGTGAAGCGTGCCATGGATATAGCATTCTCGTCCTTTGCGCTGCTGGTCTTGCTGCCGCGATGCTGGTCCTGGCCGTGGTTGTCCGGCGAGACAGCCACGGACCGGCATTCTCCACCAGGACCGGGTGGGCCGGAACGGTCAAGTATTTCAAATGATCAAATTCCGTTCCATGGTCACTAACGCAGAAAGCATCCTTTCAAGCCTGAAAAATGCCAATGAGACCGACGGGCTGATGTTCAAGATGGCAATCGATCCGAGGGTTACCCGCTGCGGACGCTGGATGAGGAAGTACTCACTGGATGAGTTGCCACAATTCTGGAACGTTCTCAGGGTGACATGAGCTTGGTTGGTCCTCGGCCGCCTTTGAAAAAAGAAGTTGATGAGTATGAGAAGCCAACGCATCGTCGGTTGCTGATCAAGCCAGGCATCACCGGTCTGTGGCAAGTCAGTGGCCGGTCGGATCTTCCCTGGGATGAGGCTGTCCGTCTTGACTTGTATTACGTGGAGAACTGGTCGCTTACGGGGACTTCATTATCTTGTGGCGAACATTCAGAGCGGTCTACGAGCCAACAGGCGCCTACTAGGGGGATGGAATGACGAAACGAATTGGATATGCGGCAGGTGCCTTCGATCTATTCCACGTAGGTCATTTGAACCTACTAAGGCAGGCGAAAGCGCATTGCGACTATCTCATAGCCGGCGTTGTAGCTGACGATCTCCTCATAGCGACAAAGGGTCGTGCGCCTGTCATTCCACTGGCAGAACGCTTGGAAATTGTCCGCAATATCGGATTGGTAGATGAGGCCGTAGAGGAATTCTGCCAAATAAGTTGGACACCTGGCGGCAGACTCCATTTAACATCTTCTTCAAGGGCGACGACTGGAAAGGTACGTTCAAAGGACTTACCTTGGAGCGCGACTTTGCAGAAGTGGGCGTGAAAGTTGTCTATTTCCGTACACGGTTCATACTTCGAGTACGATTTTGCGAACGGCTTTACATCAGATGAATTCTAGCGAAGAGTCATTTCGAATACAGACTGTTCCGTGGGTGAAGAATCTCAAGCGATAATTAGCTTTTTGGTCTCAATATAAGTATGAATCCGGGGAAAATGAAAATAATCCAGAAACGGTCCGCAATGGAGATTGAATTTGCGAATCCAGGCAGACGAAGTAACGCTCTTGCAAGTCGGGGATCCGCCCTTGTTGTTGGAGTTGTCGTTGTTTTGTCTGCGGTAGGTTTGGCGGGATGTCAACAGCCGGTTCACACGGTGGATGTCGGCGCTGCGGGATCAACTTCTGGGCCCGTCTCTTCAAGCGGCACCGTGCCCTCCTCCGGATCTCGATCCCCAGGACGGAAGGGGCATCCTCGGCTCCGAGTGCGACGGTTGGAGGTCCTGGGTACATTGATTCAGCAACTGGGGCCCCCGTCGTAAAACGGCAAAATGCCTTGGCATCCGCACAGCAAGAAAAGGCCCCAGTAGGAACACTCGAATCTGGAGTTAAATATGCTGACGGTGTTGCCGTAAGTATTTCAGGTTTCGCCAGAGGTATTGTGTCCGACCAAAGCGCTGGATCCATCAAGGGCCAGACCTACATAAAGATGTCCATTAAGATTACAAACGATTCCACCTCCAATGTCGATTTGTCACAAGTGATAGTTACACTAAAATTTGGCCCGGGCTCGACTGTGGCTTCCCCGGTTTACCCGGATTCAACCACAAGCGATTTCTTCGGAACGGTCAAACCCGGTGGAGTTCAATCTGGCGAGTACGCCTTTGCCATTCCGGCTCAACCGATGGCTTCAACCCTCTATGTTGACATTGACGGCAACCACCAACCGGCAGTAATTCAGGGAAAGTTCCCACTCTGATGGGTACTTTTTCCAAGGTATTTGGGCGAATTACTTGTTCTGCAAGCCGTGGAATCTTCGGAGGGGTGGCGGCGCAGGGATCGCAAGCTGCAGTGAGTTTCGTGTTGCAGATCATCGCCGCCAGAATGCTCGGTCTCGAAGGGCTCGGTAGATTTGCGATACTCTACGGCGTTCTGCTGCTAGTAACTGCACTAGTCAGCGGATTCATTGGTGATACCTTGACTGTTCTCGATCGCTTTGATCGCCATGTGCGCTTTACGCTCCAGCTGTGGTGCGTTGGTCTCAGCTTCGGAGCTGCCATAGCTGCCGCATTTGTCGTGATGATGGCCCGGTTCCTCACTCCCATTGAGGCGGTCGCATTCTCTGGGGCCATTGCAATATTGTCCTAGAAGATACGCTCAGACGAACACTAATGGCTAATCTGTTGTATTGGAAATCGTTATCGTCGATTTGATTGGCCTACTTGTGCATTGTTGGTACTGGGTTTTTTGGCAGCAACAGTTCGGCCGAGTCTCGTTATATTCTTTCTTTCGATTTTGGGCGGCCAATTGGTTGCTTTATTCGCCGCAGTCATGTTGCTGCCGCGGAGCGAGCGGTTCCTCGTCATGCGGGTTGTGAAATGTACCAGTTCGGTTCCAAAATACGGCATTTGGCGTGCAGCCCAACAGGCAGTCCGCCCGGGACTGCTTACCGTTGTTCGAATGACAATTCTTGTCCTGGTAGGGGCGGCCGTAGTTGGGCAAGTTGAAGTCGCCCGCATCTACGTTGCGCCGATGATGCTCGTAGTCAGCGGCGCATCATCATTCTATTCACATCCTTTGCAAGAAACGGCGACACTTCCATCCGTGAACTGTTGGGGCGGGCGGATCGTGCGGTACTGGGGTTGGCCGGCGTTTCGATTGTTGTTGGAGGACTCGGTCTTTACTTTGCCCGTAATTGGACATTTGGTAACCGGGCAACATCCCCTAGTTCTTGCTGTCGCAGGGTGATTTTTATTCAATCTCTGTCTCAGCAGTTACTCCGTATGGTGCACTGGCCGCGGTTCGCGGTAGACAGTCAGCTGTACTTGGCCTTCGAGTATTGGACTCATTCATATCTTTTGTCCTCGCTGTGGCCGTACTTCAAACCAATTTGACACCGGCGCTCATTCCTAGTGCTCTAGCGGTTGGTTCAATTACCGGGGACTGCTAATACGTCAATTACTGCTAGTTCCGGCTTTGAAGTATGAGCTCGAAGTTCCACACCAAGTGAAACCTAAAATGCGGGATACATCCGCATCTGCGACCACGTGATTATCCGTGTCTACTTCTATTCAAGAAAGCAGCCGACAATGAGAATGCAAATACGTCGTACGAAGATTGCGTCTAGGAGCTTGACCGTCTTGACTTCCGCAGCAATGATTACGGCGGTCCTCGTCGTGGGTCCCGTATCGACCGCGACGGCAGCCGACAGCCCAGCGCCGTTGCCACAAACAGTGGCCGGCGATTTTTGCCGACACCGCAGATCAACGGAGTCGTATGGAAAACTGCAGTTGTGGCAATGTCGCCTACGCGGTCGGAAGCTTCACATCTGCGCGTCCTTCTGGGGCTGCCGCCGGTACCGGCGAAGTGGGTCGCAACAACGCAATGGCCTTTAACATCCTTACTGGCGCTATATTGCCATGGAACCCAAATCTGAATGCACAGGCCCGTACGGTTAGATTGTCGGTCGATTCATCGGAGATATACGTAGGAGGAGACTTCACAACCGTCAATGGAGTCCCGCGCATGAAAGTAGCTGCCTTCAGCGTTGCCACAGGAACGTTGGATCCAAATTTCAAGCCGGTAGTCAATGGGCCGGTTCGAAATGTTGCTGTTTCGAATGACACTGTCTATGTGGGCGGTGCATTTGGTAACGCCGGTGGTCAAACTCGATCAAACCTGGCTGCATTCACACGATCTTCAGGCGCTTTGTTGCCTTGGACACCTAAGGTAGACGACATTGTTGAAACACTTTGGGCGGCCCCAGACAATTCTAGGATCCTGATTGGTGGTCGTTTCCAGAACCTAGACGGTTCGCCGATCGTTGGTATCGGTGCAGTTGATGGAAATACCGGGCACTTGAACCGTGGGGCAGCCGACCCACCCCAACGGCAATTGGATCAAGCCGATCCTGGGTTACCGAATTGACGGTTCAAAACGGCGTTGTATTTGGTAGTAACGATGGTGAAGGCGGACATTGGTTCGATGGCCGGTGGGCTGCGGACTTGGCGACAGGCAATCTTATTTGGCTGGACAATTGTTATGGGGCCACTTACAGCCTAGCCGTAATGGGGCAAGTAGTGTACAGCACTGGCCATGCGCACGACTGCACGTCAGTGGGAACCTTTGGTGATCACAACCCGCAAATATGGAAGCGGGCAATCGCTGAAACAACCTACCCGACCGGTACTGATCAGGGTGCTCCGGGATCAAACATGAATTATGCCTACCAGCCTGTTCCAACCCAGTTGCCATGGTATCCACTGGTCAATGCTGGAACATACACAGGAATCTTCCAAGGCGGATGGGCATTGGCCAACAACTCAAATTATTTGGTAATGGGTGGGGAATTTACGTCGGTCAATGGTAAGGCGCAACAAGGCCTTGCGACGTTTGCCGCCCGCACCATAGCTCCAACAAGCAGGGGCCCACATATTCAACAATGACCCCAAGCGTCATATCGTTGAATTCTGGTTCGGCAAGAATAGCGTGGACTGGAACAACGGACATCGATGATGGGACTCTCACATATGATGTTCTCCGCGACAATGGGACAACGCCCATTTATACAACTAACGCCGTTTTCTCCCTGGTGGGCCCTACCGCAGTCGGGATTCGTCGATACAGGTCTAGTGCCCGATCGATTCACACCTACAGAATTCGAGTGTCCGATCCATGGGGCAATAACTTCACTGGGAGTAGATCCGCGGGTGTGACAATTTCATCGGCGGCACCGAGCGCATATACATCACAAGTTATCACCGACGGGGCCACGAATTTTTGGCCGCTGAACGAACCCTCAGGAACCGTGGCCTACGACAACGCATCCTTCAATGACGCGGACTCCGGGGTCGGAGTTGGACGAGGTAGCAGCGGATCGATGGCCAACGAAACGGCTTCGACTTTTGACGGGACGAGTTCGGCATTCATTGCAGCCAGGATGCAGGGACCTGGTCCTGACACATTTACGGCCGAGGCGTGGTTCAAGACATCAACGACAAGTGGTGGCAAGATCGTTGGATTCGGGAATTCTGCGACGGGGACTTCGTCGAGCTACGACCGCCACGTCTACATGGACAATGCCGGGCATCTCTGGTTCGGAGTCTATCCAGGAAGCGCCCAAACCCTCTCAACTTCTAAGACATACAATGACGGACAGTGGCATCAGGTCGCGGCAACGCTTGGGGCAGGTGGCATGCAGTTGTACGTCGACGGCGTACGGGTTGGGCACAGAAGCGACGCTACAAGTGGCCAATCGTACTCAGGATTGTGGAGGATCGGCGGCGACAGCCTCAACGGTTGGCCGAATCAGCCGGGAAACAGCAATTTTAACGGAACTATCGACGATGTCGCGATTTATCCTTCCGTCTTGACAGGTGTACAGCTTCTCAAGCACTACACATTGACAGGCCGGACTTCCAGCCTCCCCCGCTGCCCA